>NZ_VPEE01000023.1:0-47961 GCF_013417345.1 Acinetobacter sp. YH16032
TTCTTCGCACATACAGTTGCGATAGCAGCAGTTAAAGTTGTTTTACCATGGTCAACGTGACCGATTGTGCCCACGTTAACGTGTGGCTTATTACGTTCAAACTTAGCCTTAGCCATGAGATCTTCCTTTTTAAACTACTCATGGAGGATCACTCCATGAGCACTTGGTTTTAAACTATGAATTAGTTGGGCTTATAGTAATCGAAAGATTACTCGTCGTCACCTTTTTTACCACCAGCTTGGAACTTAGCAATGATGCCTTCAGCCACGTTACGTGGAGTTTCAGCATATTTAGCAAATTCCATAGAGTAAGTCGCACGACCTTGAGACATAGAACGCATGTGTGTTGCGTAACCGAACATCTCAGAAAGTGGAACTTCAGCACGGATTGCTTTAGTACCGCCAGGTAAATCGTCCATACCTTGAACCATACCACGACGACGGTTTAAGTCACCCATGATATCGCCCATGTAGTCTTCTGGAGTTTCTACTTCAACTTTCATGATAGGTTCAAGAAGAACAGGATCTGCTTTCATGAAACCATCACGGAATGCGTAAGAACCCGCCATTTTGAACGATAATTCGTCAGAGTCGACATCATGGTAAGAACCATCGAACAATGTCGCTTTGATGCCAACAACTGGGTAACCAGCTAGGACACCATTCTTCATACGTTCTTGAATACCTTTGTCTACAGCACCAAAGAATTCTTTAGGTACAACACCACCAACAACTTCTTCAGCGAACTCGTAGTCTTTACCAGCTTCAGGATCCATTGGCTCTAAACGTACATATACGTGACCGAATTTACCTTTACCACCAGTTTGACGAACAAACTTACCTTCTTGCTCAACAGATTTTTTAATCGTTTCGCGGTAAGCAACCATTGGTTTACCAATGTTCGCTTCAACACCGAATTCACGCTTCATACGGTCAACGATGATGTCAAGGTGAAGCTCACCCATACCAGCAATAATAGTCTGACCAGATTCTTCATCAGTACGAACGCGGAATGATGGATCTTCTTTCGCCAAGCGGCCCAAAGCAACTGACATTTTTTCTTGGTCAGCTTTAGTTTTAGGTTCAACTGCAAGTGCAATTACTGGCTCTGGGAATTCCATACGCTCCAATGTGATCACGTTGTTTTCATCACAAAGTGTATCACCTGTAGTCGTATCTTTAAGACCTACACATGCCGCGATATCGCCCGCACGAATTTCTTCGATGTCATGACGGTCATTAGCGTGCATCTGTACAATACGACCAACACGTTCACGTTTAGATTTAACAGGGTTATAAACTGCACTACCAGCTTTTAGAACACCTGAGTAAACACGAACGAATGTCAAGTTACCAACGAATTTGTCGTTCATAATTTTGAACGCAAGCGCAGCAAACGGTGCTTCATCAGACGCTTCACGAGAACCTTCTGTCTCATCTTTGTCGTCTAAGATACCTTTAATTGCTTCAACGTCAGTAGGTGCTGGTAAGAATTCAATAACAGCATCCAACATACGTTGAACACCTTTGTTTTTGAACGCTGAACCACAAAGCATTGGTTGAATTTCATTCAACAATGTACGTGCACGAAGACCACCGATGATTTCTTCTTTAGTCAAATCACCTTCTTCTAGGTACTTATCCATGAGTTCTTCTGATGCTTCTGCAGCAGCTTCAACCATGTTCGTACGCCATTCTTGAGCAAGCTCAACAAGGTCAGCAGGAATTTCACCGTATTCAAACTTCATACCTTGAGATGCTTCATCCCAGATAATCGCTTTCATTTCGATAAGGTCTACTACACCTTGGAAGTTTTCTTCTGCGCCAACAGGAATCACGATTGGCACTGGATTACCACCAAGACGTGTTTTTACTTGTTCAACAGCACGGAAGAAGTTTGCACCAGTACGGTCCATTTTGTTAACGAACGCAATACGAGGTACTTTATATTTATTTGCTTGACGCCATACAGTTTCTGACTGAGGTTGTACACCACCTACAGCACAGTAAACCATGCACGCGCCGTCAAGAACACGCATAGAACGCTCAACTTCGATCGTGAAGTCAACGTGTCCCGGTGTGTCAATTACGTTAATACGGTGTTGTTCGAACTGGTTACCCATACCTTTCCAGAAGCAAGTTACTGCTGCTGAAGTAATGGTAATACCACGTTCTTGCTCTTGTTCCATCCAGTCAGTTGTTGCTGAACCTTCGTGAGTTTCACCTAGTTTGTGGCTCTCACCTGTGTAGAACAAAATACGTTCAGAAGTCGTTGTTTTACCAGCATCAATGTGTGCTGAGATACCAATGTTACGGTAACGAGAAATTGGGGTTTGACGAGCCATGATTTCTTGCATTCCTAAATTTTGTTGTTTAAAACAGGACGCTTTAAGCTGCTGAGCAGCTTAAAGCGATTCGATGACAAATCAGTGAAACCCGACTTACCACCCTCCTGAATAGGGGCTGTTTTATCCGCTTAGAAACGGTAGTGAGAGAAGGCTTTGTTGGCTTCAGCCATACGATGCACATCTTCACGTTTCTTGATCGCTGAACCTTTACCTTCAGCTGCGTCAAGCAACTCACCAGCAAGGCGTAACGCCATAGTTTTTTCAGAACGCTTAGCAGCAGCATCTACTAACCAACGCATCGCTAGAGCAGTACGACGGGATGGGCGTACTTCCATAGGAACTTGGTATGTAGCACCACCAACACGGCGTGCTTTTACTTCGACCATAGGACGAACTTTTTCAAGAGTAGTCTCGAAAAATTCAACTGGGTCTACTTTAGATTTTTCTTGAACGCGGTCTAAAGCACCGTAAACGATACTTTCAGCAATAGATTTTTTACCATCTTGCATTACGTGGTTCATGAACTTAGCGATTGTTTGGCTGCCGAACTTAGGATCCGGAAGGATTTCACGAGCAGCGACTACGCGACGTCTTGGCATTTTAATACTACCTATAAATATGACACTTCAGGTTTATCCAGCAGCAGTACAAAGTGTCATGTACTATTCGCTGGCCTTACTACACGTCGCTTGAATTTCACAAAATTAAATGCAGAAATCAGACAAGCGAGACGATAAAGGATTGCAGTTCTATACGTTTAAGAAAATGATCTAGTTAGATTATTTCTTAGGACGCTTAGTACCGTATTTAGAACGAGACTGGTTACGATCTTTAACACCAGCACAGTCTAAAGAACCACGAACGGTATGGTAACGTACACCTGGTAAGTCTTTAACACGACCACCACGGATAAGAACAACACTGTGCTCTTGTAGGTTATGGCCTTCACCACCGATATAGCTAGATACTTCAAAACCTGAAGTTAAGCGAACACGGCAAACTTTACGCATTGCTGAGTTAGGTTTTTTAGGTGTAGTTGTGTAAACACGTGTACAAACACCACGACGTTGTGGACAAGCCTTCAACGCAGGAACTTTTGATTTTTCAATCAAAGTCGTACGACCCTTACGGATCAACTGATTTGTTGTTGCCATGTGGCAATTCTCCCGTTAATAAAAAGCCCCAAAAAATACTACTTTTTGAGGGCATGCAATTGTAAGCCAAGAAGTAAAAATGGTCAACATTCAACATGACATCAAATATTGACCATTGTGTGCTTACAACGAAATTTTCAGAATGATTTGATCAACCATTCATAACTAAATTTATTGTTTTTTCTGTGACGTAGGTAGTGAGTTTGCTGCTTCGTCTTTCTTTTTTGAATTACGACGCTTAGGGGGCGCTTTTACCTGCACAACAGGTTCGCCTTGAGGCTGGTCTTTATCAGCGTCTTGAACACTTTCATTAGAAGCCGATTCCACATGTTTTTCAGCTAAGGCCTTAAGACCATCCTCAACACTGACCGCTTCTTCTTTTTCAGACTCGGCAGATTTTGCTTCAATTTTAATTGCTGAAATTGAATCATTATGAACTGCAGACTCATCAACTTGAATAGACTCTTCTCCTTCAAGTTTTTTTGCAAACTCTTCAACCTCAACCACTAACTCATTATTGATTGACACTGTGGAATTCAATGCGAGTGAAGATTGCTTTAATAATTCTGTACCGCGCTCAAAGGCCTCCTGAACAGATACCTGCTCATCTGGATGTTGGAGAATGTACTGCTGTGCTCCTGAAAAAACAGCTCTAGCTTTAGAATGAGCCTCTTCCACCAAACGCCAGCTATATACTGCACCAATACCAGCACCAGCCACAGGTGCTAATTTAGATAAAATTGAAATTTGAGGAATCTGATTCAACCAATTCCATTTATAACCACCTTCAGGATTACTCAGCCAATTTTTTAAAGCCGTGAAGTCGTTACTAGAGCCCAATAGGGTTTGTAGCTGATGAGTATCTTGTGTTTCCAATAAATTTGCGACTGTTCTTAATGCCACTAAAAGTGTTTGCTTTTCCGCAATAACACCTAAATCGACTTGTTTGAATACATACTCAACGATCTCTTGCTCTTGACGATGATTAAGTTCAAAACCGTGCGCGCGCCCTTCTTGGTAAATACTACGCAACGTAAATGCCAACGAGAAAGGAATATCGATGGCCGTACCAACTACGCCTGTCGCACCAGACACTGCCCCCTGAACCGCTGCAATCAACTTATTTTGATTGGCTAATGCTTCACCGATACGATTCGCACGATCAGGGCTTGATTTAAGTTCATCCAAGCTTTTTGCACCAACTTCCTTTAATACATGCTCAACTGAACTTAACTCAGAAACAAAATCATTTAATTTATCAAAAAAATAATCTGCAACTTTGTTGTTTAAGTCCGGAGAGATAAAAGAAGCAACATTATTTAATTTACTGTAATGACGACCAAAAATTTTTTGAGAAATTTGAGGGACATGATCACGAAATAATTGTTGAGGGGTTTCGTACTTTTTTTGTTCAGTCATTTTTCTCTCATCTAAAGTTATGTCAATAATTTTTTGTGGATCAGGTTGTTGCGTCAATTTCGCAATTGATCCTGGTGCAACATGTTGTGCCAGTTCAAATCCAGTAGCACTGAGCTTTTTAGCCACTCCAAATGCTTTTGATACCAGTCCGCTAGATTGCTTATTATTAGAATTTGCCATTTACAACCCTCCTTCGCATTTATCACTTATGTTTAAAATTCTATGTGCAGTCAAGAGTTATCTCAACTTTATCGTGTTTTATTCGGTTGCAATATAGTGAACATATCTGCCAATAAGCGTTTTAACGCTGCGATATTGATTTGCCATAAGAATTTAAAATAGATTCTGATATCATGATACGAATTTTTGACAAGATCTTATGGTCTTTTACATCCAATCAAATCGATGTGAATTTTTCCATAAAATGACTTCACCATAATAGGGAATTGTAAATGAAACGTGTTGTAATCACTGGTATGGGCATTAACTCATGCATTGGTAATACATTAGAAGATGTAAATCATGCCTTACAAAATGGTATTTCAGGCACACGTTTTAACCCAACTTATGCTGAACTTAATTTTAAAAGTCATGTTAGTGCTGCAGCAGAACAAAATTTTGACGGTATTGACCGTAAACTGAAACGCTTCATGGGTGTATGTGCGATGTATGCCTATAACGCTGCAGTCGCTGCGGTTGAAAATGCGGGTCTAACCGCTGAAGATCTTGCGGGCAATCCTCGTTATGGGATTGCGGGTGGTTCAGGCGGCAACTCTACAGCTTCTGTCGCTGAAATGATTGAACTTCTTGAAGAGAAAGGCGCACGTAAAATTGGCCCTTTCTTTGTTCCACGCAATATGTCAAATACTATTACAGCTAACGTTGGTGTGGCATTCAAATTACAAGGTATCGCTCACTCTATTACAAGTGCTTGTGCAACCTCAGCTGATGCCATTGGTTACGCATACAACCTGATTCAACTTGGCAAACAGGATCTAATGCTCGCTGGTGGTGGTGAAGAAGACCATTGGTCACAAAGCCTATTATTTGATGCAATGGGTGCTTTATGCTCAAAATATAATGACTCACCAGAAACCGCTTCTCGCCCTTACTCTGCTGATCGTGATGGTTTTGTCATTGCTGGCGGCGGTGGTTTCGTGGTACTTGAATCTCTTGAGCATGCTCAAGCGCGCGGTGCAAATATTCTTGCTGAAGTCGTTGCCTATGCAGCCAACTCTGATGGTGCTGATATGGTCGCACCATCAGGTGAAGGTGCAACACGTTGCATCTTGATGGCACTTGATGAAGCAAAACAGCATGGTGTTGAAAAAATTGATTATGTAAATACACACGGCACATCTACACCAGCTGGTGATGTGACTGAATTGAAAGCAATGGAACGCGCATTCGGTGAAGGTCAAGTACCACCTTTAAGTTCAACAAAATCTATGACAGGTCATAGCTTAGGCGCTGCAGGTGTACAAGAAGCGATTTACTCTATTCTCATGATGCAGAATGACTTTATTGCACCAAATATCAACGTTACTGAGCTTGATGAAGGTGCAAAACCATTTGATATCGTACTTGAAAAACGCGATACAAAACTGAATACTGTAATGAGTAACAGTTTTGGTTTCGGCGGCGTAAATGCCTGCCTCATTTTCAAGAAATGGGAAGGCTAATTTAATTCCGCCCATAATGGGTGATTAGATGGATGCTCCTTCAGATGCTTTCCTATGGGTAAAAGCATTACATATTATTGCTGTGGTATGTTGGTTCGCTGCTTTGTTCTATCTACCACGGCTTTATGTTTATCATGCGATGAGTGACGATGCCATAAGTCATCAACGCTTTGAAGTCATGGAACGTAAGCTTTATCGTGGCATTATGTGGCCTGCGATGATCGCAACATTGATCACTGCACATTTTTTAGTGGACTGGGGTGATGCAACTCGACATTATCATGAAGCTTTATGGTTTTATTTAAAAGTTGGTTTAGTCGGATTACTGGTCATATACCACCTAATGTGTGGATATTACCGTAAAAAACTCATTGATAATGCACACTATAAAAGTCATAAGTTCTGGCGCTATTTCAACGAAATGCCCACATTGATCTTGTTTGCAGTTGTGATTTTAGTTGTGGTCAAACCTACATTCTAAGGAATATAAAAAAACCTCCATTCGTGGAGGTTTTTTCTTTCTCTAAAAATTAATTATGGTTACGCTTACGCATACGTGGTTTATAAAGAACACGATATGTTACAGCCAACAGAATTAACCAGATTGGACTAATCATCAAAGCTTTCAGCGTGTCTGGCTCTAAACTTAAAATGATTAATGCAAATAGCAAAAATGCCAATACAACGTATGACATTACCACTCCACCCGGCATTTTAAAATTCGACTTTTCATGTAGCTCAGGTCGCAATTTACGTTAGCGTATATAGCACACCATGATAATCGCCCAAATACTAATGAAAAGAATCACGCACAGCGAACTTGCTAATGTAAAAGCTTCCATCGTATTTGGCACAAAATACTGAAATGCTGCACCGGCCATAATAAATGTACATGAAAAGATTAATCCCTTAGCAGGTACGGCACGACTTGAAAGTTCTGCTAGCTTTTGAGGGGCTTGGCCGTCACGGGCCAATCCAAATAACATTCGACTGGTAGAAAAGACACCACTGTTCATGGAAGACATCACAGAAGACAAAACCACTAGGTTCATAATCACAGCAGCTGAACCAATACCCGCAAATAAGAATAATGTGACAAATGGACTTTGATCTGCTGGGATATTGATCCAAGGTGTCACAGACATAATCATGATCAACGAAAGCACATAGAAAATAATAATACGTGTCGGAATAGCATTAACCGCTTTTGGTAAATTTTTTTCAGGATCTTTGGTTTCCGCAGCCATCGTCCCGAGTAACTCTACACCAACAAAGGCAAACATTGCGATTTGAAAGCCTGCCAAAAAGCCCATGGTTCCTTTCGGGAACATTCCACCATGAGACCAAATGTTACTGAAGCTTGCAACAGCACCACTTGGTGACTGAAAACTCGTAAACACCATGAAGGCTCCCACCAAGATCAATCCAATAATGGCTAGAATTTTGATTAATGCAAACCAAAACTCAATTTCACCAAAAAGTTTTACAGTGACTAAGTTAATTGCGAGTATGAATAAGACACATCCTGCACTAATCGCTGCTTGCCCCATTGGGGTAAACATTTGATCTGGAGGTAACCAAAAACTGAGATAATTGATAATTGCTGCTAAATCAGCAATACCGACCAAAATCCATCCCAGCCAATAGGACCAACCAATATAATACCCTGCACCTGGTCCAATGAGATCATGTGCCATATCAATAAATGATTTGTAGTGCAGATTAGATAAAAGAATTTCACCAAGGGCACGCATCAAGAAAAAAAACATGGCACCAATAATCATATAAATGATGATGATTGAAGGTCCTGCAAGTGAAATCGTTTTTCCTGAGCCCATAAACAACCCTGTACCAATCGCTCCACCGATGGCGATGAGTTGTAAATGTCGATTTGAAAGCTTACGCTGTAATTCATTGGGAGATGATTGTTCATCAATATTTGTGGTTGTCATTATTCAACATCCTTTTACACCATCTAATCTAATCGATCAGCCTAAATTCCGCTTCAAACTGAGATTCAAGAGATTTTGTTATTATGAGAGGAGCCATAAATGACTCTTCCTCGTGAAGTCTTACTTATATTCAGTTATTTCAATGCAGCAATCACTGCGATTTCAATTAACCATTCTGGATTAACGAGGTCAGCCTGAATGGTTGCTCGTGATGGTGGTATTGAATCCTCCATCCATTCAATCCAAATTTGATTGAAGATTTGAAAATCTTCCAAATTCTTCACGAAAACTTGTGCTGACAATAAACGAGATTTATCTGTGCCTACTTGAGCCAAAAGAGCGTCGATCGTATTCAGCACATCTTTCGTTTGTAAGGCGATATCAGGCGTCGTAATCTTAGGTACTTGACCAGAAAGATAAGCCACTTGATTAAAGACTGTAACTGCACTCATCACGCCATTACTATTGAATTTTTGAATATCCTGATTTTGCATATTAATTCCTTGATTACTCAGTATCGATCCTAGTGTTGATCGTTGAATTTTTAACATTAAATTTCTAGAACAAATGGAACCCGCGTCGTTACGCCACACATTAACTCATATCCCACAGTACTCGCTCCTGCAGCGACCTCATCAATCGGTAACAAACTTCCGTACTTTGAGACGCCCCACAGTACGACTTCACTGCCAATTTTTGCATCTTCAATATGCGTGATATCAACAGCTAGCATGTCCATACTTACACGACCAATCAAAGAAGTTTTTTGTCCATTCACAAGCACTGTTGTGTCAGATTGAGTAATCCGTTGATATCCATCTGCATATCCACAAGCGACAATGCCAATTTTCATAGCTTGTTCTGCAAAAAATGTCGATCCATAGCCAATACTTTGCTGAGGATTAATTTCTTGAATTGCAATCAATTCACTTCTTAAAGACATTGTTGGTTTTAAGTCCCAATCTTGAATAGTATGGGTTGGATAATCCGGTGAACTCCCATACAACATAATGCCACTACGTACAATGTTAGAGTGGACATGATTGGCATGTCTAAGAATGGCTGCGCTATTACTTAGTGAACAAGGACCACCTAAAACGCTGATGATTTGATTGAATACTGAAATTTGATAGTCAACCCCAACCTTATTCAAGCGCTCGCCATCAGCATCAGAAAAATGTGTCATGTGAGTGATTGATGCCACTTGTGGCAATTCAGTTAACAGACTCCAAATTTCAGGGTAACGTTGAGGTTGGAATCCTAAACGGTTCATACCACTGTTCATTTTCAAAAAAATATTAAAATGAGCATCAAGACTAAACCGCTTAATCCATTCGACTTGAATCTCGTTATGAACGGTAAATTGAAGATCCAAATCGTGACACAACTGTAAGTCCGCTTCTTGAAAGATACCTTCCAAAAGCAAAATTGGGCCTTTCCAACCTAAATCTCGAACTCGTTGTGCTTCACTCAGCTCTAGAAGTGCAATTCCATCTGCATCCACTAAGGCTGAATAAATGCGCTCGATCCCATGACCATAAGCATTAGCTTTAACAACAGCAAAAACTTGGGCATTCGGTACATGTTGCTTAGCAACTTTCAAATTATGCTTGATCGCGTTTAAGTGAATAACAGCCTGTATTGGGCGAGACATATTCCTTGTCCTATTATTTATTTTTTAATAGCAAACCACGCAGCCTTTAAGCTGCGTGGTTATAACGTTGAATTGAAAGTCCATCGGTACTAATCTCTGGAGTCCGATTCAGCACTAAATCACTAATCAGCTTTCCAGAACCACATGCCATGGTCCAGCCGAGCGTGCCATGTCCAGTATTTAAAAATAGATTCTTATATTTCGTCGCACCGATAATAGGCGTACTGTCTGGTGTCATCGGTCGTAGTCCCGTCCAGAAACTGGCTTGTGCCATATCTCCACCTGGGAACAAATCACGTGTTACCATCTCTAAGGTGCCACGGCGATCCTCATTTAACTCTTTATTAAAACCACTTAACTCAGCCATCCCACCAACACGAATTCGTTGATCAAAACGAGTTATTGCAATCTTGTAAGTTTCATCTAAGACAGTTGATTGAGGAGCATATTGCGCATCCACGATAGGTATAGTTAATGAATATCCCTTTACAGGATAAATGGGCAAATCTAGACCTAATGGTTTAATAAAATCTCGTGAATAGCTACCGAAGGCAAGTACATAACGATCTGCCGTGAGTACCTGACCGTCTACAATAACGCCTTTAATTTCGTCGCCCTCAACTACGAGTTTTTCAACATTTTGATTAAATTTAAACTCAACACCAATACCTTTTGCATATTCAGCAAGCGCGTTGGTAAAGATATAGCAATCACCAGTCTCATCATTTGGAAGATGTAAGCCACCGACTAATTTGTCTTTAACTTCCGCTAATGCAGGTTCAACTCGACCTAGACCTTCACGATCTAATAACTCAAATTCGACACCTGTTTCTTTTAAAACTTCAATGTCTCGTTGAACTGCGTCTAATTGCGCATCCTTACGAAAAATTTGTAATGTTCCTTTTGAACGATTCTCATAAGATATGCCAATATTTTCGCGTAATTCTCTTAAACAATCTCGACTGTATTCAGCAACACGTACCATACGCTCTTTATTGATGGCGTAATGTGCCGCATTGCAGTTCTTCAACATTTGAGCCATCCATTTCAGCTGCCACAAGCTTCCATCTACATTAATTGCTAATGGTGCATGATGTTGAAACATCCATTTAACCGCTTTAAATGGAATTCCTGGTGCGGCCCATGGTGTAGAATACCCAGGAGAAATCTGTCCTGCATTGCCAAAACTCGTTTCTTCGGCAGGACCTGATTGACGATCTAATACAGTGACGCTTGCTCCTTGTTGCGCTAGGTAATACGCACTTGCAACACCAATGACACCACTACCTAATACAATAACGCGCATGAACTATCCCTCAGCACTGTGTAGTTTATTTCACTAGTATATTTTTGCTTTAATAGTTTTTTTCACTCTTTTAATCGTTATAATTTAGGTAATTTAAGGGTTTTATCCTGAAAAAATTAAAAAATAAGGAAATTATTCATGCGGAAATTAGATCGCACTGATCGTATGATTTTAGATATTCTGCAAAAGGACGGTCGTATTGCCATTAGTGAACTGGCTGCAAAAGTAAATCTTTCTACAACCCCATGCTCGGAAAGAGTGAAAAGACTAGAACGAGATAGCATTATTATGGGCTATTACGCCCGATTAAATCCGGAGTTATTGGAGCGTAATTTACTCGTCTTTCTAGAAATTAAGTTATCGGCGAAATCTGGAGATGTTTTTGATCAAGTCGCCAAGAATTTAGTTGAGATACCTGAGGTATTAGAGTGTCATTTAATTTCAGGTGAATTCGATTACTTGGTGAAAGCGAGACTAAAAGAAATGAGTGCTTATCGCCAACTACTGGGTGACCTGCTTAAAATGCTTCCCTCCTCTGCATCCTCCCATAGTTACATCGTGATGGAAGAGGTCAAAGAGTCCTTGTACTTGGATCTAAGCTAAGCTACGAAGAGCAATCTCTTGAGAGTTGCTCTTGAGCCCAAATTTCGGCTTAGATTAATCAACGTAATTTAAAATTTGATGGAAAGCTTGAATTCTGGCTTTGGGTGCAGCAGCGGCTAACTCTGCATCACTGCCATAACCGTATTCCACCGCAATCGTTTCAATCCCATTTTTTCGAGCACCGATAATGTCATGCTCTCGGTCCCCTACCATTAAACAGGTTTCTGGCTTAATTTTTTCTCGCTCTAAAATATATGCAATAAGTTCAGCTTTATTGGTGCGGTCACCATTTAACTCACTGCCATAGGCATAATCAAAATACGGTATGAGATTGAAATGTTCAAGAATTTTCTGGGCATACACCTCAGGCTTTGCAGTAGCTAAAAACAATCTGTAACCTTTGTTCTTAAGTGTTGCCAATGTCTCTGCTACATCTTCAAATAATAAATTTTCAAATAAACCTTTTACAGCAAAGCGTTCACGATAACCAAGTAAAGCCTGTTCCGCCAAATCATCATTCACATCAACCTTCAAAATTTTGGCCAACGAGGCTTTTAAAGGTGGTCCAATAATCCAATCAATATTCTCATCCTCCGCGATAAGATGACCTACTTTTTCTAAACCATAACGTGCAGAAGTCGTAATACCCACTTTAGGATCAGTTAGCGTTCCATCTAAATCAATGAGAATATTTTTAATCATGCTGTACCTTTTTTAGAAATGCTATCGAGACTTCTCAGAAACTTGCCTATACTACTCCAAATTGATCGATGAAGGACATTGTTGTGCGCCCTACTGTATTGTGCTTTTCTGGTTTAGATCCATCTGGTGGTGCTGGCTTACAAGCAGATATTGAAGCGATCGGCCAAAGTGGTGCTCATGCAGCAATCGCATGTACAGCGTTAACCATTCAAAACTCTCAACAAGTTTTTGGATTTGAAGCAACCTCAAAAGATTTACTGCTGGCTCAAGCGAATGCTGTAGTGAACGATCTTCCTATCAAAGTAGTGAAATCTGGCATGCTCGGCACTACCGACAATATCGCCGCTTTGGCAGAATTCCTAAGAGCACATCCTGATTTTCAATACGTACTCGATCCAGTTTTGGTTGCCAATAGTGGTGGCTCATTAGGAAATCAAGCAACATTGGTCAAGGCTTTTGTTGAATTGATTCCTCTTGCTACGATTCTTACACCGAATACCGTTGAACTTCGCGCATTAACAGGCTGTGAAGATTTAGATCAAGCTACACAGAAGTTATTTGAAATGGGTGCTAAAGCTGTATTAGTCAAAGGTGGTCACGAAGACACACCGACTTATATTAGAAATGCACTCTACATCAACGGTGATATGGTCTCTGAAACAAAATGTCCTCGTCTTGAAGGTGAGTATCATGGTTCAGGCTGTTCTCTTGCTAGTTTTATTGCAGGGAGGTTGGCACAAGGTGATCAAATTAAAAATGCAGTTCACCATGCGGAAACATGGCTATTTGGTGTATTAAAACGTGCTGAAATCCCAGTTGAAGGTGGCCAAAGAATTCCAAAACGCTTCTAAATAAAAAGCCCACTGACTGTGGGTTTTTTTTTATTAATCTTTTAGTCTTTCTTTGACTGATCGGATATGTTCTCTATTGGTTTTCCACGATTTTTGAAGCGCTGCTTTTTCAATACGATATTTAATTCTCTGTAGTCTACGATCATCAATCACTTTCATTTGGTAGCTTTTAACTTCTTCAATCCAACTTTTACCCCAATGAACATGTACAGGAATTGGTGTTTTAAACTCACAATTAGGCACGAAAACTATTAACCCATGTATCGACAGATTTGAATCGATTAAATCTTTTAACAATCCCTCTAAAACCTTTATATGCTTGTAGTTTTGGTGCAATGGATTTTGAAATTTATGGCTAGATTTATAAATTTTTTGAGTCCACATTTTTTGATGTGATGAGCCAAAAATCCAACCTTTATAGTTTTTGGTCTCAATCACAAATATTCCATAAGGACTCAATAAAATATGGTCAATCTGTGTGGTCTGATTGTCCTGATCCAAAAATGTTAGATCATTCAGTAAAATATAGTCCTCATTCAAAAATTTTTTTGCATGATATTGGACAATGTATTCACCCAATTTTCCTTTGATATAAGGTACAAACATTTTGAATACAGGGATGATTGCTAGAATTAAGATCAACCACCATAACTGCGATATGAGATTAAAAACAATTGTAATTATAGGATTTTCATTAGACATAATTTTTGTATTTCATATGTTTATGCTGTTATAACATCACCACTTATCATCTTCAAGCTGCAGCAGCTTAAGCTTATTTTCCACACCTCCTGAAAATCCGACCAGCTTGCCATTGACACCTATTACACGATGACAGGGTACAATGATCGCGATAGGATTTTTCCCATTGGCCAAGCCTACCGCTCGAACCGCTTTTACATTCCCAACATCCTCAGCAATTTGCTTATACGTTCTAGACTCTCCAAAAGGAATTTTTAACAGCGCATTCCATACCGAGCGTTGGAATTCTGTCCCATAAAGTTCTATGGGCAAATCAAATACCTGACGTTGTTTTAAAAAATATTCGCGAAGCTGTGTTTCGGCAATGCATAAAATCTCGTGATCATCCCGCTGAATTACGATTTGATTTCGGATAAACTGAGGAAGTGCATTCTCCCAAGCGACAACAATCAATGCTCGATCATGAGCAACCAATTGAAGTTCACCGACAGGTGTCATTATTTTTTTTAAATAAAATTGAGTCATTTTTTAATCGCCTGAAAGTTGAATCATCTAACTATGTTGATGATAACTTCATCAAGACCAAACCCGAAATAATCAATACTGCAGCGATCATTCTCATTGCATTTGCAGGTTCTCCAAGAATAAAAATCCCAACCACAAATGAACCTACAGCGCCTATGCCTGTCCATACGGTATAAGCTGTCCCGAGTGGCAAAGTTTTCATCGCATGGGAAAGTAAAGCAAAACTTGCGATCATGAAAACGATCGTCAAAATACTGGGTGTCAATTTGGTGAATCCATCTGAAACTTTCATAAAATAGGCCCAGACCACTTCCAACAACCCTGCAACAATCAAGACTAACCAAGCCAAAATAAACCCTCTCTCAATTAAAAAAAGCAGCGTATGGATACGCTGCCTTAAATCTTACGCTGATGCTAATTTCATCATGACTAAACCTGAAATAATCAGAATAGCCGCAATCATCCGCATTGCTGTCGCAGGCTCACCCAGAATAAAAATGCCGACTAAAAAAGACCCTACTGCACCAATCCCCGTCCAAATCGTATAGGCAGTTCCCAGAGGTAATGCTTTCATGGCATGTGCCAACAACCCAAAACTGAGAACCATAAAAAATAGAGTAATTGCAGTGGGTGTGAATTTAGTAAATCCTTCAGACATTTTCATACTATATGCCCAAACGATCTCAAATAAACCCGCGAGAATAAGAATAAACCAAGCCATGATGCCTGCTCCCAATTAAAATAATTTAAGAGTCAGGCCGTCCTGACGATTTTTCTCATAGAAATGAGGGAGGTCGTTCCTCCAAATGATGGTTGAATTATATCAACACACGCACAAAATAGGCGCAATTTTACAATTTTTGACCCAAAATACACCTACAAAAAATAGGTCATTATTGGACTAGCTTTTCTAGATTATTTCTGCATTTTTAGGCTATTGCATTGCGAAGGCGATCGCTATTGTCAGATGGAAGAATAAATCCGCACCAAATTAGAATACTTCACTGCACTATAGAAAATCACTGGTCTAGGATGTTTAAATTTAAATTGATTTTTTATCTCGCTCTTTTAAGACTTATTCACGAAGATAAGCCAAATAATGAGCAACGAAAATTTCTCCCCCAAACAATTCAACAGAAAGGATAAGAAGATCCATTTTTTGTAAAAAAGGACTCAAATGAGTCCTTTTTATACATTTATTGTCTAATAAACAAACCATTGAACTAAATATGATTATAATCTAATCAAATTATCCAGACTGTTATCAACACAGATATCCACCAAGTTATCCATAAACTTATCCACAGATGTGTGTAGTGTTATACATGTTTCGGATCAAACGTTAATTGAACCTACTTTCGCCAACTCTGCACGCATTTCATCAATTACAGCTTTATAATCTGGCTTTCCGAAAATGGCAGAACCAGCCACAAACATATCAGCACCAGCTTCAGCGATTTCACGAATATTTGCTGGACCAACACCACCATCAACTTCTAAGCGAATATCTTTACCAGATGCATCAATAATTTTGCGTGCTTCACGAAGCTTATCTAGTGTCTTTGGGATAAATTTTTGTCCACCGAAGCCAGGGTTGACGCTCATTAATAAGACTTGATCCACTTTATCCAGTACATAATCAAGGTAATGTAAAGGCGTTGCAGGGTTAAAAACTAAACCTGCTTTAGCACCACCAGCTTTAATCAGCTGCAATGAACGGTCGATATGGTCTGATGCTTCTGGATGAAAAGTGATGATATCTGCACCCGCTTCTAAGAAATCTCCGATCATACGATCGACTGGTTTCACCATAAGATGAACGTCAATTGGGGCCTGAATACCATATTTTTTAAGTGCCTTACATACACCAGCACCAAAAGTTAAATTTGGTACATAATGATTGTCCATTACATCGAAATGGACCACATCTGCACCTGCTTCAAGTACGTTTTCGACTTCTTCACCTAAGCGAGCGAAATCAGCAGATAAAATCGATGGAGCAATTAAGAATGGCTTGGACATGTCAGGACCTGGCGGGAAATTAGAATTCAAAAGATGATTATAGCAAAACTTCGTTTATTCATTCCTTCGAAATTACTGCTATTTAAATTTCAACTCAAAATGCAAATCGTTGATTAAAAAGTATTCAAGGACGGAATATGACTTATGCAAAGCTATGTTGCATATTCGGAACAACCTTATAGTGAGATGAATGTTAAGATACAATGAATTTCAAGTATTACGGTAAATAATGAAAACAACCACAACGATAGAAAGCTCCGAAGCATTACGTATCGCTAAACGATTAAGCAATCATTGGAAACATAAATTTGATGTCGCCAATACCGATGACCAATATCAAATTTTTATGCCAAAAGTGACAGTTGAATTATCAATACAACCTGATCAACTTCATGTCAGTATTGTGAATAAAGAAGAAATATCATTAGAAGAATTAATACGACTAGAAAATGTCGTGCTTGATCATATCAATCGCATGGTTCAAGCTGACTATCAAGTTATATGGTCTAGAGAAAGTTAAAGAAAAACCGACATAAAGTCGGCTTTTCATTATTGTTGCTGTTTAAATTCAGTAACACGGCGAATTCGTTCTTCAGTGGCAGGATGACTTGCAAAAAGATCAAGAATTTTTGATTGATCCTCGTCTTCTCCCATATCATCACTCATACGTTTTAAAAAGTTTGCAAAATGCACTGTATCCATTTCATGTTTATGCATGAGTTCTAGCGCATACTGATCTGATTCTAACTCAAACTTCCGTGAATACCCTGCACCAATCATGGCAACTGGCAAAGTCGCAATTAAATCCGATCCATCACCAGTGATGGCAATATAAAGTACGCTGAATCCTAGGCTCGAAAGACCTTGTTGTAAGCTATGACGTTTTAATAAATGTGCTTGTTCATGTGCCAAAACGCCGATAATTTCCTGATCATTCTTGGCGAGCTTCACTAATTCATCGGTGAGATAAATTGTATTGTTTGGCAATGCGAGCGCATTGGCTCCAAGCGAGGCACCTTCCCTAAATTTCAACTGAGCGGGATGACCATCAGCAACATATTTCAGATAATCCGCGAGAATCCGATCCTGTCTTTGCTGTGATAACTGAGAAGGTTTAGTGTATTCGGCTAAATAAACTTCTGCCTGACCACCCAAACGATTCAGCGTATTTTCTGGCAGCTGGAAAGCAACAATGTGCGATGCCGTCGGTATTCCCCATTTAATGACGGAGAAACCAAGTGCGACCACGAAAATAACACTAAAAATAATCAACGATGGTGTACGTTCAAGTTTCCATACTTTTTGATGAAAATTTTTATGCTCAACAGGCAACCATTCAGGAAGCTGACGCTCATGAAATTCAATTCTAGCGTCATGTGTTAACTCTAATGCTGGATTACGTCGACCAATTTTACCAAGCAATACCATTTCATCTGCATGATAGTAGACTGTTTTCACTTCGCCTTGTTCTGTATAACTGACAGCGATACTGTCTTGATTAACAGGGCGAATCTGTGCTGTAAAAGGCTTAGAAAGAACACCATCATAATATGTCACTGTGAGAGGTTCATTCATTGAATTAACTCCTAAAGTGAAATATCAATATCAAAAATATCACTAATTTCTTCCGCGATCGCACTATGATCACTTTGCGCAATATTCATCATCAGGTTTGGATCATCATTTAATTCTAAGCTCATCGATTCAAGTTGGTATCTATAAATGCGAATAGCAGCCCATGCTGACAATAATCCTAAACTTAAGATTCTAGCGATCCAATTACTCGCAACAATCCATGCATAGCGCCATTGATTACAACTGGTCTTAAACTGACTGCTGTTGAGTGTTGTGCTATTCCACGTAGTAATAAAAATTCGTGCCTGTATTAACGGACCAATAAACAACATTCCAATCGCATAAACGGCAAAGATCATCATCAGCATCATATCCATTCCATGACCACTGAGTATTGATAATGTCGAACCACCAAATCCAATGAGCATAAGAATCAATACAAAGAGAATCATGGGAACATATACTGCTCGCATATAACTGGGCCAGTCATTGTTTAATTGAAATTTGAGTTGTCCAACATATAAATGATTAAGCGTATATTTTTTATAAATCCAAATTGCGACAGGGCTAAATATACCTAATGTGAAAATGGTGATAGCAAGTGCAAGTAAAAATTGCTTATAGGCTTCTTTATTCGTGCCAGAAAAATAAAAACGACTGTTCCCAAATTTACTGTTGCGCGCATTAAATCGTACTGTGGCACGAACCAACCATGGAAGAGCGATATAAATAATCAGACCACCAAATGCTGCTATCGTCATATCCATATATGAGGCAATCGCAAATATTGCCCAAATGCCAATGGCTATCAGTCGACCAATCAAAATTTTAGTCGGTAAACCAGTAAAATCAAAAAAGCGATGAAAAAATTCGGTATTGTTATAAAAATATCTTAAACGACGTACTTTCGCCCATGGCGCATATAGGCTCAATGTCGCAATCGTCAACAGAATGTTGACGATCCATATGCCAAAGTACTCCATCGCATTGCCATGAAATTTAAATTTAAATACTTTCCCCATATAAATCGGTCGATTTTCATCTGCATCAGATAATGGAAATGGATCGTTGATCAATGGTAAGGGTGCTTGTTCAGCGGAGTGTTCTGATGAATTCATTATTATTTTCTCTGATTATAAAAAATGACATCCCGAGAGATGTCATCATTCAACATGGTTTAAATGTGATATCGCACACATTATAACGAACTTAAGTATGAATATCTTAAAATTCAAATGAGATTAATTTTGCAATTGTAAAGCATGGAATTGCAGATGATCATCAATAAAACTTTGGATAAAGAAGTATCCATGATCATAACCCTCGTGCTCACGCAATGTGAGCTTTTGCCCTACGGCTTTACATGATTCAGCAAATAGTGCTGGATTAAGTTGAGCATAAAACTGATCTGCAACACCCTGATCAATTAAAACTTCGTGATATAGAGCACCCTTAGCTTTCACGAGCTCATTCGCATCATGTGCTTTCCATAACTCACGATCTTCTCCGAGGTAAGCTGAAAATGCCTTTTCACCCCATGGGCAAATTGAGGGCGCACAAATCGGTGCAAATGCTGAGACTGACTTGAATAAGTCTGGATACTTCCAAGCAAGCGTGAGTGTACCGTGCCCTCCCATGCTGTGACCAAAAATACCAATCCCATCATCCTGTACAGGAAACGATGTAAGAACTAAAGGATACAACTCCTGTATAAGATACGACTCCATCTGATAATGCTCAGCCCAAGGTGCTTGAGTTGCGTTTAAATAGAATCCAGCACCTTGCCCTATATCCCAAGAATCCCCGACAGCCACGTCGTCACCACGAGGCGATGTATCTGGAGCAATCAAGATAATTCCCAATTGCGCAGCTAAACGTTGTGCGTGTGCTTTGATGACAAAAGTTTCTTCAGTACAAGTCAAACCTGCAAGATAGTACAACGCAATACATTTTTGACCTTCGAGTGCCTGTGAAGGTAAAAATACAGAAAATTTAGTGGGATTTTTCAAAAACTTTGAATTGATCTGATAAACACGTTGTTCACCGTCAAAACATTTATTCTTTTGAACCAATTCCATTGCACTGCCTCACACATTTAATTTTTAAACATCATCGCATATTCGTAAACTGAGCACTATCACTCTGGTGTTCACTACTTACGGTTGATAATCCCACCTGAGGAAATAATCTCTTTTCAAGTTGCGGCAACATAATTTCCATATTCTTACCAATGACCCATTGTGGCTCTGATGGCATAAACCCTTGTGCATTTTCCCAATGTGCAATATTAACTGATGCATCTTCAAAGGCTTCACGTAAGCTATTTTTTTCACGCATCGCTAAATCAAAGAAAGCACGTCCAAAATAAGTCGAGTCTGCATCATTTGAACAACCAAAAGACTCTCGATCTGCTGCAGCTGCAGTAATGACTAATGTATCTGGCGATTGCAACGCTGGAATAAAACTACCAGAGAAACATGATGAAATCACAATGACTCTCCATCTGATCCCTGATTTATCAAGCGTTTGGCGCAACCATTTTGGATCTATGTCTTCCAAATCAATTGGCGTATTTTCCATTTGAAATTGGTTACTCAATCCATGGGAAGTCATATAAAGAAACAGGACATCACTTTCACGATTCATCTGAGCGCCAATACGTTGCAATGCCAAATCAATACTGGTCTTTGACGCAATTGGATATTCTTCGCGAGTTGCAGGATTATTAATTAACGCAATTGAACGACCAAAGGTTCCGAAACGCGTATCAAATTGATCTTTAAATCTTTGAATTTCCAATTTGAATACATCTTGATAACTTGCACCAGCTACGCCCATAAAATACCAATGCGAGTTCGCGAACTCTCCAAATTGGATCTGTTCAAGCGCCTGATTTAATAATCTGCTTTGCGCGTAAAATGATTGTTCTGAAATACTTGGAGGCGCCTCATCTACCTTCCAAATTGGTTGACTTTGTGACGAAATCTGCCACACAAAAAGTGTAAAAAACGTGGCGATCATGATGAGCAGTCGCTCCCACCAAGGCCATTTTAATTCACGCGAAAAAACCCAAACAACAGCTAAACTTTGCCAAACAAACAATAAAGAAAATATGTGCTGTAAATGATCAACAAGGAAATTAGGTTGATAGTCAAAGTTATTAAAATAATATTGGATAAGACACTGAATCAACACAATATGTGTGTCTAGTACTAACCAAAGTAATGCTGGCACTAACATCAAACGTGGATTATTAGTACGCTGTGAAAGGAAAATCCCAACAATTAAAGCAATAAATGGCCAGAGCGCATAACTCACTAATCCTTGAGAATTAAATTCTCCAGCACCATTCGATAACAACCAGCTAAATAAAGAGCTCGCTGAACCTCCAAGAATTCCCCAAAAAATAAGTTGAAGAATTGATGGCCTTACAATCTGTAGTGATTTCCTTGAACCTAAAAATAACCAAATCCCTGCAAGCTGGTTACTTTTTAAATCATGCCAAAAGTTAATTGAAGGTTTAAGGTCTATCATAAGATTACTGTGTAGGTGCTTGGATCAGCTTTTTTAAGTTTATGCTCGGTTAAATAATTATCAATGCTACTTTTAACTATATAACAATTTTTCGATTATTTTTGAGTCATTTACCAAACTACTCAGAAACAATCGTTTGAAAATAGGCATCAAAGCGACATGCATCACCTAACCATTGATGATCAGGTTTTTGTGCATTGAGATAAACAGCATGCCTTGGTCGCTTTACAATAACTCGCTTAGCAACGCTTTGAGCCAATGCCAATAATTCATCACCTAAATCCATCTCTCCATCTTCTGGTAACAGAAGATGTAACAGCTGCATTTGTTTTTTAACTTGCGCTTGTTTTTTAATGGCATTTTGATTTTGGTCGCGCTGTGGAAACATTGGATCTAAATACACCACATCGGCATTGACGAATTGGTTCGCACATTGCTTAAGATAATCAGCGGAATCTGAAAAAACCAGCTGAATACGCGCAACAACACTCTTTAAAAATGGGTCAAGACTCGCTTGTTGATGAGTAGATTCTAACAAAGCATATAAAATTGGATGTCGTTCAACTAATGTAACATTTGCCCCTAAATGTGCCATCAATAAACTGTCATGTCCAAGCCCTGCGGTGGCATCAATGAGCTGAGGTTTTTCAGATAACTGGCATGCCCTTGCAATCATTTCAGATTTCAAGCTAGCACGTTTTAAGCGACCGACTTCGGCTTTCCAATCAGGTTGCATACGCATGCCCTGTGCGCACAGCCACAACCCATCTTGATCAACACAAAGCGCAAGTTCAGGATGATGTCTGAAAAATCGAGCATTCAATTTTTCAACCTCTTCGATTGTTGACTGCACCCCACGAGAAGAAAGCACAGCATTAAAATGCTGTGCTTTCTCAAGAAAATCTCGTTCAGCAAATAAGCGTATTTCGCTTACCATAATTTCCAACCTGTAAATGCAAAGAGAAGGATCACTAAACCTGAAGCAATTCGATACCAAGCAAAAATCATAAAATCACGTTTTGCGACATAGGCAACCAAAGCTCGAATGAGTAATAAAGCTGAGACAAATGAAACAATCAACCCAGTTGTCAACACTGCCCAATCTTCAGCAGTCTGGAACACATCATAGCTTTGATATAAATCTAATAATCCAGCACCAATAATGACTGGAATTCCAAGAAAGAATGAAAATTCGGTCGCTGCTTTGCGGGAAACGCCTAAAAACATTGCCCCGATGATCGTAGCACCAGAACGTGATGTACCTGGGATCAAAGAGAGCACTTGAATTAAACCAATCCAAATTGCATCTTTATAACTGAGCTCTTCAACTTCTTTGACACGTATTCTTGGGGGATTTTTTTCTACCCAAATGATAATTAAACCACCCACAATCAGGCCAATTGCAATCGCGTAGTTATTAAATAATAGCTCTTTTACTGTTTGCCCAAAGGTCAAACCTATTGCAACAATTGGGATTGAAGCCAAGATTAAACCAAATCCGAGTCTTCTACCTTGTGCTTCGCCAGTGACCATACCCGTTGCAGCACCCCATAAGCGCGACCAATATTCATAAATAACCGCTGCGATTGCCCCCATTTGAATGGCAATCACAAAGACATCACTTTTTTCCTTGGTCCAGAAATTCATGAGTTCAGCGGCTAAAATTAAATGGCCTGTACTAGAAATGGGTAAAAACTCAGTAATACCTTCAACGATACCCATAATTGCCGCTTTAAGCAGCAGTAAAAGATCCATAGAAATTCCTAATTATGCTTTGCCTTGTTCTGGAATTTTTTTCCACGCATTGTCACGTAAATAAACGGGTAGTGCGAGATCGGCACTGTGCCAGTGTTTTTTTAAAGCATGTTCACGTGCAATCGTCGCTATATCCTCAGCAGTTGCTTGGACATTTGAATAATCATTTAATTCGGGATGAATACATTTTGTTCCCGAACCAATCATTTGAAACTTTTGATAGGCTGCAGCATTTTCATAATTTAATAATTGCTCTTCATCCACCAACTGCATTAAACCTTGAGCATTTAACTGAAAACTTGCGATGTAGACCTCACTCATTCTTGCATCAAGTACAGCCGTAACTTCTGTCAGTTGATACATTCGATAAGCAGCCTGTGCCAGAGCTTGAAGGGATGAAACAGGAATCACAGGCACGTCATGTGACCATGCAAGTGCCTGAGTGACTGCTGCATTAATACGCACACCGCTGAATGAGCCAGGACCACGACTAAAAGCGATCGCATCCAAATCTGAAACGTGTACTTCAGCTTGCTGAAAAGCTGCTTCAATCATTGGGAGGATAGATTGGGTCTGCGCTTTTGCACGATCATCTAGTTTATAAAAAAGTACTTGATTCTCATCAATTAACGAAACTGAGCACTGCTCATTGGCAGTTTCTAATGCAAGCAATTTCATGCATGCCCCTATAAATCGTTAAAAATGGTGCTAATCATACTCCACTCGAATTATTCCTGCGAGAGCAGATCTGTTCAGATTTAGTGATTATTGAACGCTGGTATCAATCTCAACACTTATATTTAAAATTCAAATTTTTCAAGCTGAGTGAAATTTTTGAAATGATGCGCATAATGCATCGCACTCATTTTGAGTTTAGCTTCTGCAAACTCATCTAATGTTTTAATTACTTTGCCAGGAGAGCCCATCACCAATGAATTATCTGGGATGATTTTACCTTCTGGAATCAACGCATTCGCGCCAATAATGCAATTTTTACCGATTACAGCATTATTTAATATGACGGCGTTGATACCAATCAAACTATTATCTCCAATCGTACAACCATGTAACATTGCTTGATGACCAATGGTGACATATTGCCCAACATTCAATTCAATGCCGGGATCAGTGTGTAAGACGGCATTTTCTTGAATATTACTGAAATCACCAATACGAATTTTGCAGTTATCCCCGCGTATTACCGCACCAAACCAAACACTCACCTCTTGTCCAAGTTCAACATCGCCAATCACAGTGGCATTTTCTGCAATCCATCCATTCCATGGTTGAATCGTCGTTGAAGGGGTTTTGTCTTGAAATTTGTACATCATATGCAGCAATCCTATGCATTTAATATTTTAATGTTGTTTGAAAATTGAAGATTTAAAACTTGGGGAATTGAGCAAAAAGGGCCAGTTTTTTTTATAATTTAAGCCATACTGAAACAACGAAATCAGGATCCTTGCTGTAAGACCCCATATCACCTCATTCTCAACTCTTAAACTTGGAAAATAGATTGATTGCTTAGCCAATCGAACTTCATAAGGTGTTGGGCGAGCATCCATCATTTCGCGGATTGAAGCAAAAAAAATACGATCGATTTCTGTAGGTTGTGGGACAAGCTTCACATTAGGCGGTATCAATCCAACCACAGGTTTTACTAAAACACCCGCTTTCGAGCGCTCTGAAGGCAGATCACCTAGCAACTTTACATCGAACGGATTCAAAGCCGTTTCTTCCCACGCTTCTCGGAGTGCAACAACAATATTACTGGTGTCGTTCGGATCTCTTTTTCCTCCTGGGAATGACACTTCACCCGCATGATTATTCATATAAATAGAGCGACGCGTCAGCAGAATTTTAGGATCATCTTCATTAGTGATTGCAAGTAATACTGCAGCATCAGCTTTTTGAATGCGTTTAGAAAACCTAAGGTGTTGTTGCAGTTGCAATGTTAATGAATGATCCATCATCTTGAATAGCTCGATCTCTCTTTTTTATTCTCATCCCATCATATATGAAATTTTGTGCATAAGGCTATAAATGATGCGAAAGTTATTTTTTTGGGGTATGCTGAATCATCTCATTTTTACTTGACAGCATATGCCTTTTTGCACGGCCTGTGGGCAACCGACGACCGAACAGATTCCTTTAGGTGATCATAAAGTACGCCAAGTCTGTACGCATTGTAAGACCATTCACTATGTGAATCCGAAGGTCATTTGTGGAGCCTTAGCGATTTGGGAAGATAAAGTACTCTTATGTCGTAGAGCGATTGAACCGCGCTATGGTCTTTGGACGCTACCAGCAGGATATATGGAACTCTTCGAGACAATGGAGCAAGGTGCAGCTCGTGAAACTCGTGAAGAAGCTGAAGCTGAAGTGGAAATTGAGCAATTGTACTGTATGTACAATATCCCTCGTATTGGTCAAATTTACGTATTATTTAAATCTCACCTTGTTGAAGGTAAATTTGGAGCTGGTGAAGAAACCATCGAAAGTCGTTTATTTGAAGAACACGAGATTCCATGGGATAGTTTAGCTTTCCCAAGTGTTGAACGAACGCTTCGTCATTATTTTGAAGACCGAAAATCGAATCATTTTCCTACACACTTAGAGACCTTAGGTACTCGACTTGATCAAACAGGTTAAAAAAAACTCCATCTCATAAGATGGAGTTTTTTTGGTTAAGCTTTTCGACCTATTTGATAACAAGGTGTTAAAGCAATTTCAATTGTTCCTGTTCTAAGCTTTGCTAGATTAAGTTGTTCAGTCGTTGGTTTATTCTCTGGAATCGAATTGTACGTGTGTTGGTATGTCGCATGCGTATTCACCCATTCAGCTGCGGCTGTAGAGCCCTTAGTATCCCAACTCGTGATATTAATACCCGCTCTTATGTCATTATTTACGATTAAGTTTTGTAAATTTAAACGTACACCTCCAGATGACACAAGTTCACTATTAGAATCGACTCCAAAGTCTGGTCTGTTATTTAGTCCAGCTCTGACCCCATTTAGGTTCCCAAAAATTGGATTCGCTAGAATCATACGTATTGTCAGAGATTTATCATTTGCAGTTGAATATGTTGTGCCTGTCGTACCAATAATGAATTGTTGAACATCCAATTCATCGGTCATGGTTGAAGTATTCTTAATGCTTGGACAAGTGGTAGATTTTAAACTCGATGCAGTACGATTGGTTCGTATATCTCCATTTTCATCAATGACGATACTCACTGTTTGTGATGGAATCGTTTTATCATTAAAGTTAAACACTAAATCTGCGTATAATGGGAAAATAATTTGATCCCCAGCTTCAACATTTTTACGTGTTTTGAACACTTTACGATCTAAATAGCTCACTGGACTGTATTTTAGAATATCAAGCTTACCTGTATAGCGCTCAGAATTGACATCTTGACGCCACTCCCCATATACCTCAGTGCTTGTAGGTGTATCCTTGCTGCCTAAGAATCCTTGATAAGCATACTGATTACCAGGAATAATGGATTGACCAAACAGAGTTCCTTTATAGATTTCTAATTTGTCATTTGAAGATTCAATACTTTTAAAAACTAAAGGTTTTTGTATTTTTTGTGAGATATTATTCAACCAATCTTTTGAATTAGAAACGACATCTAATTTTTCAGGTGGTACTTGATTGATTAATAATACTCGTGCTAACTCTTCTGAAGTATTACTACCCGTAACAATTGGTTTCCCTCTCCACTGTGAGAGATAACCACTCGCATAACCTTCGCGCGTAGTAATTACGCTCATATCAGCAATTGCTTGATTATTGTTTAGGCTTGAGCCGTGAAACCCTGCGAAATTAGTATTTTGTCCAATAAAGAGTAAGTGATTGGCCTGGTAAATACCCACACTTCTCATTCTAATGATCTGTTGTGCTACTTTTTCCGCATCATCAATTGATACCTTATCGACATCTAACCATGGTTTCAGGATCTGAACATAACTGCCATTTTTGAACTCATTGGCCGTTATATTTTGGCTGATCACTTGAAGCCCATCCAAATTGTCTTTTGACAGCACAACTTGCTGTATATCACCAGGCACATTACTGATTTGATCTACACCTAATGTTTGCAAAATTCGTGTAATTCCGACCATTGCGTTATAGGTAGGATCGGACATATTAAAATTTTCAATTGGCTTACCAGTTAGCCCTTGAGCCATATCTTGCACACCAATCTGAATATAAACATCGCTCATTTTCTTAGGCACAATTGAACCTAAATCGACCGTCCCTAACTCAATTTTTCGAGCACTGGCTTCACCCTGAATATAAAATGTAACTTTGTCTCCCACTTTGCATGAACCAATCGCAACATTAGGATCGAGTTCAGTTCGATAGTGATTCAATTTGTCAGTACTACAATCGAACTTTAGTCCCTCTACAGGATAGTCCAAGACAAATCCCAGACAATTAGCATCATTTGAGGTTAAACAACCATTAGAGGTTGTAACGGAACCACGGTTAGGATCTTCATTTATTTTAGCACTCTCTCCACCACATCCAGTCAATGCTAAAAAAAGCGTGGAAAACGTGAATGGGATAATATTAGACTTTTTCATTATAGTTCTCTTTTATTTGATGGCCTTGAGCTTTAGCTGACCAGTATTCACGAGTTTTTGATTTTGAATATCAATTGATTCGACTAAAGGGGTGAGTAATAAATATCGTGTTTGAGGTGGTTTTTTTAATATACCTTCGAGTGCAGAATAGGTCGTGACGTTGGCTTGAGTATTTATACTTTTAAAACCAGTCGCTCCCTCTAAAATGCAACCTTGCTGATCCAAAAATACTGCAATCGGCCAATAAAAAGTTGGGTTATTTTGAGATGAAGCAAATGATTGAATTTGAATCTGATCAATTGATTCATCTAACTCCACCACCTCGTAAGCAAAACGTTCTTTCAATGGCGCAACTGGCCATAAACCAATTTCACTTTGAGCGCCCTTCAATCGCTTAGCTTTCTGAATTTTTTTATCTTGAAAACATGTATGTTCCAGAGATTCTGCAAGATCTTTTGCTTCAATACGCATGTACGTACTCGATAAAGCCATTGCTTCTTTCGCTGTAGGCTCTGTCGGCTGTAGGAACTGAGATAAAACGGCTTTGGTAATCCCTTTTTGTCGCTCAATTGTTTCAAAACGAGCTGCACCTACACCCTGCGTATCAGGAACTACATAAAACCGTTTTCTTCCTTCCAGATTAAACTCACGATCTTCAAGATATTCATGATCAATGTATTCAACACCATCAATCAGAGTTACAGGACTTCCTGTTTCAGCTTTCAGTGAACCACCTGCTTTTTTGCTATCTGAAATCTGCTCAACACGTTGAACGCTTTCTTTAGAATTTTGATCGTGTGTAGATTTATTTTTTGTTAATGACTGCTCATGTTTCGTATTGACTTTAATCTGTGCAAGATCAATTTTCGTCATTTGATCTTGAGTCTTTTTTTCAACACTCACTGTTGATTGTTCAACATTGTCATTTTGACTGCGCCCAACTGATTTGCTCGCTGTAGGAGCTTTAATACTCGGCTGAGCGATTTCAACCTGTATTTTTTTAGGCTCATCTGCTGGTTTTTTTTGAATGATTTTTGGCTGAATATTTTCTCTTTGAACTGATTTTTGATTTTTAATAGATTCGCTGTTTTGGGCACTAGATGCAGCTCTTTCGATGACAATCGGTCTGCCATCTGGACCTATAATTGTGTAAAAGTCTTGGGCATACAATGTAGGACTTACTAAAAAAGAACCTGCACATAAAACACAACCGAGAGACTGGCTCACTCTTGTTTTTATTTGTTTAAATTGCTCAAGATTTAAGTCCATTACCATCTCGTTCTATAATTTATACCTAAAATCGTAACTTTGGTATTCGTCGATACATTTAAGCCAGCATATGGATTAAGTAATAAATTATCCACGGCGTCTAGATTGGCTAGGCTACTTGATCCCGCTGGAATTCTATCGCGGCTACGAAGGAACCCGACTGATAAATCAATATCTGTATCTTCATCAAAACGGTAACCAATACCCAATCCAAACAATTGTGCATTATTGATTGGTACCATTGTATTCCGCTTTCCATCTGGAATCGCACTTGTTCTAGGTTCATAACCAGCACGGAATTTCAAACGGTCATTGGCAGAATATTCAACGCCAACGCCCCAACTCCATGGAGATTGAAAACCTAGAGGCAGAGATAAAGAAGAGTCTGTCACATCATTAGATAACAGTTTTGCAATCTTCAGAGCAGAAATTTGACGATCGAACTCAAATTTAAACTTATCCCAAGCCGCATAGTCAGTCCATCCCACATCGAAATTTACCTGTAAGTCCGGGAATACTTTGTACTTAATCCCTGCTTGGAAATGTGCTGGATATTCTAAATCCATAGACATTAGACCAGTTTCAATCGCAGGTACATAGTTCGGAAAACCAAGTATTGTTGCCAAAACTTGCCCCGTAGGTGAGGAGTTTAGTCCTTTGATTAATTCTCGGGATGCGTTTCCATTTTCTACAATATATTTACCCTTTAAGCGCATTTTAGCACCGCTTTGGTAAACCAGCCCCAAACCAAACTCTTCAGTAGGTTCCCACAAGACACCTAGGTTGTAGCTTGGAGATAAACTCTGCTCCAGTTCAACATTGATCTTTCCAAAGGTTGAAAATGGATTCATGCCCTCATTGGTATTACATAAGCCGAATAGCAAAATATTCGTGACAATATTGTCATTTCCTCCACGGAAAGGGGCACAGACAGACTCATCCACCATCCTAAGAAGACCTATCATTTCATTTGGAAATCGCAAATCTGTTTTCATGGCAATGGCTTGATAAGACATTCCCACTGAAGCACCAATCGAAAGTTCATCATTTACTTGATAAGCAATCGATGGCGATAAATATGTAATACGCTCCATGGCAACTTGCTGCCCCATGAAGTTACCCGGATTACCATCTTCTGCACCGAAACCTGCAACCAGAGGTGCATAAACTGCAGTAGCGAAAGTAAACTTAGATCCTGGTGGATTGTAGGAGATCCCTCCAGTTGGAGCTGCTACTGGCCATCCTTCTCCTAAATCCACCATTTTTTTCAATACAGGAATATATAAGGATGCGTACTCGACATCACCTCTCACAGAATCCTTAAAATCAGTACAGAGGTTTGATGGATTATCAAGCGCATCATTACAGATTAATGGATCATCAGAATATCCAAAGACGTCATAACCTGATGGCGCGGAAAATTCACGCTGAATATCAAAATTAGCAACTAAGCCTTGAACGTCGGTTTGTAACCCTTTGAGTTTGGTTAAACCCGCAGGGTTAAAGTGAATTGCACTAATCCCGGGTGGATCTGCAGTGACAGCATTACCCATTGATAATGAGCGTACATCTACAGATAAATTCTGCCCAAGGTGTGCAAAGACTTGCGTACTACATCCACTCAGAACAATTGCTGTAACTAAAGGATGCAAACGGAATTGACTCATTTCCGAACTCCTTTAGCTTGCTTTTTTCTTACCGAAGCCAAGTATATCTAATGGGAACGATAGGCCGAGAGACACATCTGGAGAGTCTTCAGTTAAACCGATACCTATCGTTCCATTGACAATCGTCTTCGGACTAACACGTACACCGAGTGCCACCGCAAACATAGAGCTGGTCTGAGTCGCAGGCTCGTAATATTCACCTGTATCATATGTAAATTTGGTACCCATGTTCATCGATTGCTGATAAGACATGGTCAAGGAGACATCATAGTTAAATGAATATGCAAACCCGAACGAGAATCCAGCCGTAACACCGGGTTCAAAAGTATCTAAAACACGGTTACGCCCAGTTAAACCTTCACCTTGAGTATTTCCTCCCCCTCGGATTTGATTTAAGCCAGATTCTTTAAAACCATAATTTGTTGATACTGACGCAAACAATACAACTGGATCAATATATTTTCTTGTACTTGCACCAACACCAACTGAATAATACCCCTTACCTGTTGAGAGATCCGTCAAAGGATTAATTTCATAGGGGCTATCACCTGTTTTTGTCGATAGATTACCAAACAAAATAAGTGGCAAACGACCTTCTTTCAGTGGAAATGGCTCCCAACGCGCCCCTAAACTAATATCACCCAAACCAGCAGTGGTCGTATCTTTGACACTATCAGACTTTGCAACCAATGGAATTGAAGCGTTTAGCGTGATGTTATCTCTTAAACCATATTGCGCTGTGATGGTATTGGTAATCGTATGATTTGCATCTTCATCAATACGAAGTTGATACAACTGTCCTTCATCGATCGAAGCATTTATTTGTGAATCCCGATAGTACGAATAATCAAGATCATAGAACGTTGAAAACTCACCACGCTTAATCAGTGAATATTGTCGCTCATTAGAGGAAAAAACTTCCTGCAAGTTAGTCTCTTGCGTCGCATCACCTTCTTTTTGTTGGAGCGCATTTGCAGCCTGCCCTTCAACACCTGGCTTAAGAGAAGGTGTTGCATCAACATTTTCAGTAGATTCTGCCGTATAACTTAATTGTGCTTGTTCAAGCTCGGTCGCCGAACTATTTTCAGTATTATTTTGAGTATCTTGAGAAATATTCTTTCTGATGGAGCTTCAACTGTTTCGGGTGCTGCATAGACGCCTGTGACAATCATTTGAATACTGATTGCGAGTAGCGTTCTTTTCGTCCATTGATTATTCATTTTACTTCCTACCACAATTCTTCATTATTTGGATTTTGTTTCAATTCAATTTAATTGCATTTAAATTACTTACGTTTATAGTAAAGCCGCATATATGTTGTAATGGGTTGATTATACGTTGGAGATTTGGGATCAAGATCTAATACTTTACGCATAGTTGAGGCTTTATCTGCGATTTTATTCATATAATTTGACGAAAATTGTGCATCAACTAAGGCGTAACGGTTAATTGTTGCATCATCGACATGTCTTAAATCTGTTTCTTGTAATGCCAATAGATCTTTCTGTTGAGATTCAGGAACGTTCACTAAAAATAAGGTATTGTTTTCCCAAATTTCTTTAAATCGTGCTTCATCAAAACTGATATTTCCTAATGCAGGGTCAGCAACATAAACCCTTCCATCTTTATATGCTTTGTATACAACAAAGTGCTTAAAACCTGCATAGTGAATTGGAACAATAGCAGGTTGTGTCTGTTTAATCAGGTCTTTGAATTCACCACGGTACCCCCCACTTTCATAACCTAAAGCAGTGACGAAGCGCTTCATATCCAATAATGAAAAGCTTCTACGCTCAATGATTCGATCATACTCGCCAAATCGCAACAATCCCTCCATGGTTTGTTGTTCTGTCAAATTTAGACCAGCGTGACCATTAAGAACTGTCGTCAACGCCGCAGAACCACAACTATAGTCATACGCTTGACGAACTATTCCTCTAAACTGATTTTCGATAGCCGGCTTGATAGCTACAGGTTCACGGTGATTTTTTGTATAAGATAGATGTCGTGAGTCTGCAATCTCACTGTAATAAACTGCTTCGCGTGGTTTTTCTTTAATTTCGAGAGCATGACTCGCAAAAAAATACATAATTGCAGAGCCTAAAGTAATTTCTATCATAATGTTAACTGTTCTAGTTCGGCGTACTTGCCTTTATGATTCTGTAGTTGGAGTTTGCACTCACATTTATTCTTATATTCAGAATACCTTTTTCATCCTAAAAATACAGTACTTTTACTTTTTAATTTCAAATTCGCAAAATTTAAAAAACGCGTGATCAACACGCGTTTTTTGTATAAAAACTTAGTGACCAGAAATTTTGATTGAAGTGCTACCCAAATTCAAACCTTGAACTTCGATTGAACCGATACTCTTATTAGCTTCACCTAAAGAAACTTTTTGGATGTAAGCATTCAATGGTGATTGAGCTGGGCTGATATATAATCCATCTTTTGTTACACCAATTTTGGCGTCAGCATTCAGGTTTTTACTGCCTGAACTTGTAACTTTCAAGCCCTCGATTCCAATGCTACCACCACCCGATGTAGATGTATCATTAATAGTTAAGCTTGTAGATAAACCACCAGTGATTTCAGAATCAACGACAATCATAGCGCCTTGAGGTGCATTACCTAATTGAACGTTTGCTTTGGTTGCACCCAATGATAATGTTAAACCTGTAATAATTTGTTTTTCAGAACCTTCAACAACACCACGAACATTGTCATCAGAACTGTACGTGCCAGAGCTTGCAACCCCAATAGAACCAACATTGATGTCTAAAGCACCAGTTTCAGCAAGAACATTAAGTACCGCTTGACCACCAACATCTGCGGCATCAACTTTCAACGTTGCTAAGTTTTGAGTATTTCCAGTACCCTTTGAAATCGTTAAACCGTTAACCGTGATTGCACCAGCACCAATTGTTGGATCAGCAGTGCCAGCTGTATTAATGGTCGTATCACCGAATGTCAAAGCGCTATTTGTAAAACCATCATTATCATGAATATATAACTTATCGATTTCGATACCAGCAGTTGTATCAATGGCAATAGTAATACCATCTTGACCAGTCGTTGCGCTGAGTGATGCATCATCCATTGCCTGCATCGCCATAGCATTCACGCTCACCGCCATTGAAGAAACTAAAGCCAATTTTGTGAATAATTTCATTATGTACTCTCCCAAGAGCATTTTTTTCATTTTTTTGACTGCTCTCCGTGTTTCTGAAGTTTTTATAATTTAACGACTGAAACTTCATCCTTGAGCAGTTCGCTTTGCAGTATTAAGTTAACCTTATGTTATCTTATGATCAATATCTGTTAAGAAAATTCGACCTATTCCCGATAAATGGCATAAGTGTGAACTAGTATTAAATGGGTGATGCAAATTTTCTGAAAAGAGTGTAACAAGTCACAAATGGTAAGTGCTTCATTTTTTAAACAAAACTTAAAAATTTCAGGACTAAGTAAAGCTGATTTTTTGCAAAAAATTGGTTCATTGACAGGATTGGTATATCTTGAAAATCAGGATTTACCGATTATCGGATTTTTGCCAAAAAAATATTGCGTTTATATAAACGGCGGATTCAGTCAATTTGTGCGTTGCTCTGATTTTAATTATCAGTATGAAAGCCAATTTTCTTCACTCAAAGATTTTGTTCAATGTAGCGAAAATTCACTTCCAGATTCTGCAAGCCATTATTTCAGAGGCGGTTACATTGGTTACTATGATTATAATTTTGCAGCAAATTTTCAAATCAACACCAAGGTAAAAAAACAACCACAATTGTTTTTTGGCTTGTATGAAAGCTATTTGATTTATGAAAATAATGATTGGGTTTTCTATAGCACTGAACATAATGCCGAGTGCCTTTATACACGATTATTAGACTGTTTTCAGCAATCTAGTCCATCATCATTTCAACTCAGTTCACCCATGCAAGCACGTTGGACTAAACAACAATATCGAACTGCATTTCAACGAGTACAAGATTACATTGTTGCTGGGGATTGTTACCAAATTAACCTAACTCAAGAATTTGTAGCACAAGCTGAAGGTGAGCTACTGAGTATAGCTAAACCTTTTTGGGCACTCACAAATGCTCCTTATGCTGCTTATCTTAAAATTGATAACCTTGAACTTTTGAGCTGTTCACCTGAGTTATTTATCGAGTTTAGACCCAATAAAAAAATGATCACTAAACCGATCAAAGGCACCATGCCACGCTTTAAAGATCCTCAAAAAGACCAAGAATCAAAACAAACACTCATCAACTCTGAGAAAGATAAAGCCGAAAATCTAATGATTGTTGACCTTCTCAGAAATGATTTAAGCATTTATGCAGAAACTGGCACTGTCAAGACACAAAAATTATTTAACATTGAAAGCTTTAATCAAGTCCACCACATGGTCAGTGAAATTGAAGCGACGTTAAAATCCGATGTTCATCAATTAGATGTTTTACACGCAGCGCTCCCCGGCGGTTCAATAACGGGGGCACCCAAAATTCGAGCGATGGAAATTATTGAAGAACTTGAAGAGTCCCCACGCGGTGCATACTGTGGCTCTATTGGTTATTTCAATTTTGATGGTACTGGTTCTTGGAATATTTTGATCCGAACAATTCAAAAATATCAGCAAGATGTGTCTATTTGGGCTGGTGGTGGTGTCACAATCAGTTCAGATTGCGATGCAGAATATCAAGAATGTTTTGATAAGGTTGAAGCCATGCTAAAACTGATGAATCAATGGTACGAATCATAAAAAAGCGACCTATCTGGTCGCTTTTTCAACAACAAAAATTTGCAGCACTCACACTTTTAAAATGTCATTCTTCAAGGTGTCTACTAAACGTTGATTTTGCTCATCTGTACCAATGGTGATACGCAAATACTGATTAATACGTGGTTTATTAAAATATCTTACGATAATGCCACGCTCTCGCAATTCATTTGCAAGCTGACCTGCATCTTTGCTAGGCAGTGTTGCAAATATAAAATTTGCGGCAGAAGGCAACACATCAAACCCTAAGGATTTCAGTTGCTCAACTAACTTTATACGACTAGCAATCACTTTGGCATTTTGCGCTTCGAAATAGGCTTGATCCTCGAAAGACGCCACTGCAGCGGCAATCGCAAAACGGTCCATTGGATATGAATTGAAGCTATTTTTTACCGCTTCTAACGCTGCAATTAAATGCGGCTGTGCAATCGCAAACCCGACCCTTAATCCCGCAAGCGAACGTGATTTCGAAGTTGTTTGACAGACCACCAAGTTGTCATATTTTTCTACGAGAGCCACTGCAGATTCAGCACCAAAGTCTACATATGCTTCATCAATCACAACCACTGAATTTGGGTTCGATTGAAGTACTTCCTCAATTGCAGACAAACCAAGTGCAATACTGGTAGGGGCATTTGGATTGGTGATAATGATGCCGCCATTTGGTTGCTTATAGTCATCCACAACAATTTCAAATTTTTCGTTTAAAGGCAAAATTTGAGTTTTCACACCAAAAAATTGGCTATAAACAGGATAGAAACTGTAGGTAATATCTGGATAAAGAATTGGCAAATCTTGAACAAAAAATGCCTTAAAAATATGAGCTAAAACCTCATCAGAACCATTACCAACAAACACGTGTCCCACTGGAACATGTTGCTGTTTCGCAATTGCTTGCTTTAATTCCGATGCGTCAGGGTCAGGATACAAACGTAAAACATCCGCGCCATTTGCTAAAACTTGTTGTACCGCTTCTACAACTTTTGGAGATGGTGGATACGGGTTCTCGTTGGTATTCAATTTTAAAAGATTTTGGATTTTGGGTTGTTCACCAGGCACATATGGCTCTAGTTCACGTACTTCGGGACTCCAAAAACGCATTTGTTCTACTGTAATATTCATTTTTAAATTCTCTAAATTCCCCTCACTGACTAAGGAGGTTAGGGAGAGATTTTTTAATTACCCTCACCTAACCTCACTTGCATTTCGATTTCCAGCAATGCTTAAAAACAGATTTAGAGAGGAATATTCATACCAAATTTATGGTTTAAATTACTGATAACGATATCGCGCTGAACGAGCGTGAGCATCTAAGTTTTCTTGCTGTGCAAGAATATCTGCTGTTTTCGCTAAAGTTTTCACGCCATCTTCCGAACACATGATTAGGCTTGAACGCTTTTGGAAATCATACACCCCGAGTGGTGATGAAAAACGTGCCGTACCCGAGGTTGGCAATACATGATTCGGACCTGCACAGTAATCACCAATTGCTTCAGGCGTATAACGCCCCATGAAGATAGCACCTGCATGGCGAATACCTTCAGCCATTTCTTGCGCTTCATCTAAACATAGCATCAAGTGTTCAGGGGCAACTTGGTTGATCAATTCTGCACCTTCGGCACGGTCTTTAACTAAAACGAGCGCACCACGATTAGCAATAGAAGTTCGTGCGATTTCTGCTTTAGGAAGTGCTTTTAAGTGCTCTTCAATTGCAATCGCGACATCATGAAGCAGTTGCTCGTCTGGCGTAATAAATACAGCTTGAGCAACAGTATCATGCTCCGCTTGAGACAGAAGATCCATTGCAAGCCATTCTGCATTATTGTCCCCTTCAGCATACACTAAAATTTCTGAAGGACCTGCAATCATATCAATACCTACCTGACCAAATACGGCGCGTTTTGCTGCTGCAACAAAACGATTGCCAGGTCCAGTGATTTTGTCTACTGCTGGAATGGTTTCAGTACCATAGGCCAATGCTGCAACCGCTTGTGCACCACCAATCGTAAATACACGAGTGACACCTGCCAAATACGCAGCTGCCAACACCAATGGATTTAAATCACCATTTGGTGCAGGCACAACCATAATAATTTCAGGTACGCCTGCGACGTGAGCAGGAACAGCATTCATGAGTACTGATGATGGGTATGAAGCCAAACCACCTGGCACATAAATTCCAACACGGTCAAGCGGCGTCACTTTTTGACCTAAGGTGTTACCCAAAGCATCAACATAGGTCCAACCATCTTGTTTTTGTGCCTGATGGAATTCACGGACACGATTTGCAGCCAACTCTAAAGCTTCTCGAACTTCAGTCGTTAAATGATCAAATGCAGCTTTAAGTTGCTCTTGTGTCAGTTCTAAATCTGAAAATTGATGCGCTGGATGTCGATCGAACTGCTGAGTAAGTTTAAGAACATGAGCATCACCATGTTGACGAACATCGGCAATGATTTGGTCTACTGTTTTTAAAAGTTCTGGGTCACTCACGGTTTCAAAAGCGAGCAAGTCAGCAAAGTCTTGCTTGAAGTTTTGATCTTGAGTCGATAAACGTCGCATCAATTTATCCACAATGAAATTAAAGGGAAGCTTTAGTTTACCTGTTTTCTGTTGATTTGTGGGCATCTTCATTCAACCAACTCGTATAGAGATCATTGAAAATAACTTTTGATTAAATTGAATTTTCTTTCCAGCTATATTCTTAAAATTATTCGTTTTTATTCGAGGAGATTATATGAGGATTTTTAAAGACCGAGTAGTCAACGCAATCTGTTTATTTGCGATAGTTTTTACATGCTGCTTAGCACTTTCAATTGTTTTGAAATACTTTTTTAAAGAAGATATAGATATTACGTTTGTGAAAGATATTTTCTCTATTGGAGGGACAGCTTATGTTGGACTTCTAGGGTTAACTTTATATAGTGATTGGAGAGATATAAAACAATATGAATTAGAAGTTGTTAATGCAGATAAATTAATAAAATTGCTAGATAAAATTAAACATCAAGTTGATCAAAAATTTAAATTATTAAAACCCTTATACTTAATTAAAGAAAAATTTATAGCAATCAATGAACTTAACAACTCATCAAATCATTCGTTAGAAAATCCCTTACTCTTAGAATTAGAATCAGAATTCGAACATTTAAATCAAATCTTAGACAAAAAAATTGGTTATGATTTCAAAAAGTTTATTTTAAATTATAACTTTTTTATTTCTGCTATTGATAAAGTCGAACTAGATTACTTATCTAACTATTATGATTTCATCAACGATAATTTAAAAAAATCCAAACACTCTCTAATTGTTGATTTAGATTTTAAAAAATATCCCATCAACAAATCGATAAATAAAATTCCCAATGGTGAATTCTTACGTATAAGATCTGATATATATGATTTAATGACAATTAAACCAATCACAATCGAAATCACTGACCTCTTAATTAAACAAACCAATTCAACTGAAAAAACTTTTGAAACATATAAAAATGATTATTACGAATCTTTAGAGGAGTTTTTTAAAAAACTTCTGGATGTCATCAAGCCCAAATAAAAAAAAACCGCCCTATCAGGCGGTTCTTAAAATAAAGAAACTTAAACAGCTTTAACTTGCTTTGCTTTTTCTCTTTCGTCCACCGCTTTTTCAAGCTGTGCAAGAATCGGATTAAGTAAGGCTTGCTTACGCTTAAAGCTCGCTTTGTTCACAATCAGTCTTGAAGACACTTTGCAAATTTCTTCAAGAGGCTCTAAACCATTCGCGCGAAGTGTATTACCTGTGTCCACGACGTCAACGATGTAATCACCCAAACCAACCAAAGGTGCAAGCTCCATCGAACCGTAAAGTTTAATCACATCTACTTGCTCGCCTAAGCTCGCATAGTATTGACGCGTCAAATTCACGTACTTGGTCGCGATCTTCAAACGACCTTTCGGACGCTCCATACCCACTTTGCCCGCTGTCATTAACTTACAGTTTGCAATTTTAAGATCTAATGGTTCATAGACATTTTGTGCACCATGTTCCATCAGTACATCTTTACCTGCAACACCAATATCAGCCGCACCATTTTCTACATAAGTTGGTACATCAGATGCACGTAAAATTAAAATTCGAACATGTTTATGCGTCGTAGGAAAAATTAATTTACGCGATTTATCTGGGTCTTCTAAAAGATTAATCCCTGCTGTTTCTAGCAATGGCAATGTCTCTTTTAAAATACGACCTTTACTTAATGCTAAGGTTAAACCATGATCAAAATTGCCCATTACGTCAAAATTAGGATCATCGTTTCTCATATCGCTCATTAACTTACTCGCTCACTCGCTTAATTTGGGCACCTAAACCTTGTAATTTTGCTTCAACATCTTCATAACCGCGATCAATGTGATAAATACGGTCAATTAAAGTCTCTCCTTCAGCAGCTAAAGCAGCCAAAACTAAAGAAAATGAAGCACGCAAATCTGTTGCCATAACAGGTGCAGCTGAAAGTTTTTCAACTCCTGTTACAACTGCATCATTACCTTCAACCTGAATATTAGCGCCCATACGTGACAATTCAGGTACATGCATAAAACGGTTTTCAAAAATCGTTTCTGAAATTGTTGCAAACCCACGACCGATTGCATTGACCGCCATCAATTGTGCTTGCATATCTGTTGGAAAATCTGGATGAGGCAATGTACGGAAACTAACAGCCTTAGGACGCTTACCCATCATATCGAGTTCGATCCAATCATCGCCGCGCGTAACTTCTGCACCCATTTCTTCAAATTTATCCAACACTGATTCCATCAGCAATGGATCTGTATGTATCGTTTTAACTCGTCCACCCGTAATAGCAGCAGCCGCTAAATAAGATCCTGTTTCAATACGGTCAGCAACAACTGAATACTCACAACCATGCAAACTTTCTACACCAGTGACGATTAATGTATCCGTATCTAAACCTTCAATCTTCGCACCCATCTTAATGAGCATTTGTGCAAGATCAGTGATTTCAGGTTCACGAGCCGCATTACGGATGGTAGTAACACCTTCTGCTAAAACAGCAGCCATGAGGATATTTTCTGTCCCACCTACAGTGACCATATCGAAAACAACTTCACCGCCTTTTAAGCGACCATCAACTTTTGCATTGACATAGCCTGCTTCGACTTCAATTTCCGCACCTAAAGCTTCTAATGCTTTTAAATGCTGGTCAACAGGACGTGAGCCAATAGCACAACCACCAGGTAAAGATACTTTTGCACTACCGTAGCGCGCCAGTAATGGGCCAAGCACCAAAATAGACGCTCGCATAGTCTTTACGAGTTCATATGGTGCAAATTGATTATCAAGGGTTGAAGTATCAGCGACAACAGTGTCACCTTCATACTTCATGGTAATCCCAAGACCTGCAATTAATTTTACAAGCGTATGAACATCTTTAAGCTTGGGTACATTTCTGAGCGTAATTGGTGTTTCAGCAAGAATCATTGCTGCTAAAAGTGGCAATGCAGCATTTTTTGCACCAGAGATGCGAACTTCGCCTTCTAGTCTTTTACCACCAGTGATTAGAAATTTATCCATTTATTCCTTAAGCTCCGAAAAGACTAGCTTTGCGCCATTCTTCTTTTGTCATTGCGCGTATGGTTACAGCGTGAACTGCACCACTTTTAATATATTCGTTAAGAGGAGCATAAACTGCTTGTTGACGAGCAACTGTTCTTTTACCTTCAAACAGATCATCTACAATACGGAGGTCAAATTTCCCACCTTGTCCACTTACAGCAACATCAGCAGAAGGGAAAGCAGCTTTTAAGATTTCAGTGAGCTGTTCACTATTCATTGCAAAGACCTCTCATGGGACGATCGATTGTGTAAAAACGGATTATTTTACTATAACTCATTCAATGAATTCATCTGCTATACAATTTATCTATAAAAAAAAGAGGCAATATACCTCTTTTTTTATTTTCAGCCACATACCGTCATATAGGCAGCGGCTGAAAAGCCATTTGCATTTTACGATATCGCATTAACTGTCTTTTTATTTTCTCAGTCAATTTTTTAATTGATGCATACATATCATCGCCAGATGCCTGAGCAAAAAGTTCGACGCCTGGTAAACGCACGATTGCTTCAGCGATATGATTCGAACTTCCTTTTTTCGAACGCTTATCGACTTGGTGATCCTTTGTGAGTTTCACCTGCATACTATTGACCTGATCAAGGTGCTTGGTCATTTCGGCGAATTTACAACGAATATTCTCTTCTATTGCAGGAGTAATACTTAAATGATGTCCACGAATTGTTATTTGCATAATCCTATCCCTCTCCTTCTAAAGGATTTGATTGAGTTAAGCCATGTGATTGCATGACAGAACATTCAACATAGAATTATTCTGCAAATTTAAGTCATGAAATCATGCTGGCTAAACCTCGTGTAACTAAAAAAAAGAGATTCATTATTTCGTCATAATGAACCTCTAGAATAATCACACTTCAAATTTCAGATCAAGACTTTTCGATCGGATGATGCAGGAATATGTAACGATTCACGATATTTTGCGACTGTACGACGTGCAACATCGATACCATCCTCATTTAACAACTTAGCTAAACTGTTATCAGATAATGGTTTTCTTGGGTTCTCTTCAGCAATCAACTTTTTAATTTTTGCTCGGATCGCAGTTGAAGACGCTTCACCACCTGACGTTGTTCCAACATGGCTTGAGAAAAAATATTTAAGTTCAAACAACCCTCTCGGAGTAAGCAAATATTTATTGGTCGTTACACGAGATACTGTTGATTCATGTAACTCAACCTCCTCCGCCACATCTCTCAACACCAAAGGTTTCATTCCTTCAGCACCCAACTCTAAAAAATCTCGTTGATGCTGAACAATACATGTCGCTACTTTTAAAAGCGTTTTATGGCGCTCATCCACACTTTTAATAAAATTTTTAGCATCAAGCATTTGATTGCGTAAGTATTGATTATCTGCACTTTGATCAGCTCGACGAATCATATTTGCGTAATAAGGGTTGATACGTAATTTTGGCAAAATATCTGGATTTAAGTGCACATGCCAACTGTCATTTTTCTTTGCCACCACAACATCAGGCACCTGGTATTCAGATTCTTTATTTTCAAACATTAACCCTGGATAGGGTTGTAATGATTTTAAAAGTTGTATCGCTGCTTTTAGCTGTTCAAGTTTAAAACCTGTTTGCTTCAGTAATTTATTTAGGTCATTGGCAATCAATAATTCATAATGCTGCAATAACAATAACGCGTCATTACGGCATGGTAAGGTATTAGGCAAAACTTGAAGCTGAACATATAAGCATTCCACAAGATTGCGTGAACCAACGCCAATCGGCTCTAGTCTTTGAATATGTTTCAACACCACTAAAATTTCATCAATCTCAACATCTTCTTCAATATCCATCTGTGCGAGTAAAGTCAGCACTGCGTGGTGAATTTCTTCAACGCTCTCATCTAAAAAGCCTTTTTCATCCAAACCATCTACGATGCAATAAGCGATCAAAAGATCAGTTTGGGAGAAATTTAGAAGATTAACTTGCTGTAAAATATGATCTTTCAGTGTATTTTGAATTGATCGATTATCCTCACGTTCTTCATATTCTGGTAATTCCATTGATGATGATTGATGGGTATATACATCATCCCATTCCGTATCTACAGGTAAATCATTTGGCAAATGATCTGCATTTAATTCTCGAGTAAGATCACTAGCAGAATTTTCCTGATTCAAGTCCTCCAAACTTTGCATTGGAGAATCATCATCCACCTTTTCAAGTAAGGGGTTACTATCCAACTGCAATTGAACTTCTTGCTCCAACTCTAAGCTGGATAATTGTAAAAGTCGGATCGCTTGTTGGAGCTGGGGTGTCAAAGACAAAGAATTGGATACTTTTAGTCCTAACGCTAATTTCATAAATCATTACCCCCCTAACATCGTTATTATTCATGCAATAATCATGCCTACAATTCTTATAACATAAGTTTCAAGTGTTAGGTTAATCAATTAGTCTTAATTGTTAATAAAAAATAGAGATAAAATACATTATAATTCAATCACTTTTTTTTAATTAATATTCAAAAATATGAGCACTCAAGCTTAAATTAAAAAAAATAATTTTTTAGCGTTATCTGCAGTTATGGTTGATTAAAAATAAACCACTTACTCATAATCAAGGTTTTATAAGCTCATGATTTATTTCGCGTTGATCAAAAAATCTAAATTCATTTGAATTTCGAGTATTTTTTATTCTTTACTTATTCTCATAGAAAGTATAAAAATAATTAATAGTTTATTTTGAATAGATTTCAACCAAATTTGAGAACTGTCAAAATTATAAGAACGATGCACTACAAGACATGGAGATTTCTTGATGAAAAGTCTATCTGGTAAAGTCCTTCTCAGCGCGTTAGGCTTCATCATCGCTGGCGGAACAATGAGTCAAGCCAATGCCACTGACACCATTGCGAAAATCAAAAAAAATGGAAAAGTGATCATCGGGTATCGTGAATCTTCTGATCCAATCTCATATATCGTGGGTGGTAAACCTATGGGATATGCCATCGATATCTGTAATAACGTAGCTAACGAATTAAAAAAAGACTTAAAACTCCCCAACTTAAAAGTTGAATATAAAGCGGTTACTTCTTCCACGCGAATTCCTGAAATGCTCGCTGGAAACATTGATATGGAATGCGGGACGACAACCAACTCTGTCCAGCGACAACAGCAAGTCAACTTCTCTACAAATTACTTTGCCACTGAAGTACGTATGGCAGTCAAAGCTTCAGCGCCTTTCAAAGATTTAGGTGATTTAAATGGTAAAGCCGTTGCCACAACGCAAGGAACAACCTCGGATAAATATATTAAAATGGGTGCACGAGGAGAAAAAATAAAAGTTACCAATGTCTATGGTAAAGATCATGCTGATTCTTTTGCAATGGTCGCTTCGGGACGTGCAGCTGCATTTGTTATGGATGACAATATTCTTGCAGGGCTCATTGCCAAATCATCAAAACCTCAAGATTTTAAAATTGTAGGTCCAGTCCTTTCGTCAGAACCTTACGGAATTATGCTGCCTAAAGGGGATGCCAAGTTTAAAGCGATTGCAGATCGTGTGGTAACTGGAATGTGGAAAAATGGTCAAATGGATACCCTTTATAAAAAATGGTTCTTATCACCTATTCCACCACGCAATATCAATCTAAACATGCCTATGAGTAGCTCATTTAAAAAATTAAAAGCATCTCCGAATGATGCAGGGATTAAATAACAAAAATTATGAGGGCTTAAATAAAAACACTTAAGCCCTTTTTTCTCGTAACCATTGCAGGAAATTTCAATGGCTGTTGGTTCTTTAAATTGGACGTCATTTTGCTTGGCATCCAACGAATATGGCGTTGATAAAAAAGATTGGGCTGAATCTATCTGTAGTGCGATTGGAGGTTCAAGTTATTCAGCTGTTGCTGATGCACCGACCTGGTTACAAATACTTGGATCAGGTATTTGGACCATGATCTGGACTGCTGTCATTGCCTTTTTCATCGCATTTTTACTTGGTTCACTTATTGGCATTATGCGTACATTACCCAATAAGTTACTTTCATTCATTGGGACTTGTTATGTAGAGTTATTCAGAAATATACCCTTAATCGTTCAATTATTTTTCTGGGCATTCGTTTTTCCTCAACTCCTGCCATTAAGTATGAGTACTGGAAGTGGTGAAATGGTTCCTGGCGGATGGTGGCAAAATACTTTAAATAATAATCCAGCAATTATTGGTGTATTTGCACTGGGTCTATATACCGCTGCAAGGATTGCTGAGCAGGTTCGAGCAGGTATTAATACCGTTTCACAAGGTCAAAAAAATGCAGCTTATGCGATTGGTTTAAATTTAAACCAAAGTTATCGTTATGTCATTCTGCCAGTGGCTTATCGAATCGTTTGGCCAACACTGACATCAGAAGCAATGAATGTATTTAAAAATTCAGCCGTACTTTTTGCCTTAAGTGTTTTGAATTTTTTTGCATATACCAAAACAATGCGAGAAGAAACCTCTCAAGACGTGGTCATTTTAATTCTTTCAACACCTGTTTATCTCATCATCACTTATTCAATTAAATACCTGATGGCATGGATTGAGAAACGGATGGCTGTACCAGGTCTAGGTTCGGGAGGTAAATAAAATGGACTTTAGTGTTCTAACTCATCCCGATGTCGTTGCAAGTTTGATCGCTGGTTTTAAATTTACAGTTACAGTAACCATTCTTTCGATTATTGGTGGGATTCTTCTTGGTACACCAATCGCGATGATGCGTCTATCAAATAATAAAATTGCCAGTGGATTTGCAAAATTTTATGTCGACTTTTTTCGAGGTGTTCCCCTCATTCAAGTTATTTTTATCTTTTACTTTTTACTTCCTAAGTTTTTCGATTTCCAATATCACACCTATTGGGGACCTTTATTTTCAAGTGTAGTAACCTTCGCCATTTTTGAGGCTGCTTTTTTTTCAGAAATTGTCCGTTCTGGCATTCAATCAGTTTCTAAAGGACAAGTGAATGCAGGTTACGCCTTGGGGTTTAATTATCGCCAGACGATGTCATACGTAGTTTTACCCCAAGCTTTTAGAAATATGTTACCCGTGATATTGACGCAATCCATTGTTCTTTTTCAAGATGTGTCTTTGGTTTATGTCATCAGTGCACCAGATTTCTTAGGCAATGCAAATACTTTAGCTAATACCTATGGTTCGGAAACCAAAGCCGTTTTCTATCTAGTTGTTGCTGTCGTCTATTTTGTCATTTCATTTGCACTTTCACGACTAGTTAAACGCTTACATCAAAAAATAGCCATTATTCGATAAGGAGAATCAAAATGCCAATGATTGAAATTCAAGATGTATCCAAATGGTATGGAGATTTTCAGGTACTTAGCGAATGCTCAACCACTATCAACAAAGGTGAAGTTGTCGTTGTATGCGGTCCATCTGGCTCAGGTAAATCTACACTTATTAAGACAGTAAATGCTTTAGAACCTTTTCAACAAGGTAATATTTTCGTTGATGGTACCGCTTTAAAAGACTCTAAAACGAATCTAGCAAAATTCAGATCTAGAGTAGGTATGGTATTTCAACATTTTGAACTTTTTCCTCATATGACTGTGTTAGATAACCTAACAATAGGACAAATCAAAGTACTTAATCGCTCAACTGAAGACGCTAAAATAAAGGCCTTACAATATTTGGATCGAGTAGGTTTGACAGCACACAAAGATAAATTTCCAGGACAATTATCAGGTGGTCAACAACAACGTGTCGCGATTGCACGTGGTCTTTGTATGGACCCAGTCTGTATGCTTTTTGATGAACCCACTTCTGCATTAGATCCTGAAATGGTGGGTGAAGTGCTTGAAGTCATGAGCCAACTTGCAAAAGAAGGCATGACGATGATGTGTGTTACCCATGAAATGGGATTTGCAAAAAAAGTTTCAGATCGAGTGATATTTATGGATCAAGGCAAAATTCTAGAGGATTGCCCGACTGATGACTTCTTTAATAAGCCACTAGAGCGACATGAAAGGACAAAATATTTTTTAGAGAAAATTTCAGCAGTACACTAAACATCAGTATGAATCCAAAAATTTCGCGATATCTACTCAAATAATTTTCAAATTCGATTTTTATATATAAAAAAACACCCCCTTGTATTGAAGGGGGTGTTTAGAATAATGAGCTGGCGATGACTTACTCTCACATGGGTAACCCCACACTACCATCAGCGCTAAGAGGTTTCACTTCTGAGTTCGGGAAGGGATCAGGTGGTTCACTCTTG